>NZ_MPVZ02000010.1:0-1154 GCF_001999485.2 Rhizobium sp. P44RR-XXIV
CAAGGTGATAGGGCTCAACCTCAATGGCATGGGTGGCTCGGCATTGACCGACGAGAGCATCGCGGTGCCCGAGTCGCCTAGCGAAGGTATTCCGGTGACCTACGTGCGGCGCGCATACGGTGTTCCTCGCGCTCGCCCTGGGCTGGGCCGAGGTCCTGGATGCCCGTGACATCTTCATCGGTGTGAATGCGGTGGATTATTCCGGTTATCCGGATTGTCGCCCTGAATTCGTCGAGGCTTTCGAGCGCATGGCGAACCTGGCAACCAAGGCGGGCGTGGAAGGCAATGGCTTCCGCATCCAGGCGCCGCTGCAGTATCTGTCCAAGGTGCAGATCATCCAGGCGGGCGTGGCGCGCGGGGTGGATTACGGCCTGACGGTGTCCTGTTATCAAGCCGATGGGCAGGGGCGTGCGTGCGGCAAATGCGATAGCTGCCGGCTGCGTGCGGATGGCTTTGCGGCGGCCGGTATTTCCGACCCGACGCCATATTTCTGAAAAAAAATTTCGCGAGAGGTGTTGTTTTTACGTTAGAAATCAGTATTATACGCCTCGCGTTGGGTCGTTAGCTCAGTCGGTAGAGCAGTTGGCTTTTTAACCAATTGGTCGTAGGTTCGAATCCTACACGACCCACCATTTTCGCTGCGGCGTGTTGCATAAGTCTAGGAAAAAGGGTTTTCGCCTTTTACTTATTCAGCAGCCGTCTGGGTGCGAGCATTGGGCCCGCACTGACGTGATGTCAATATGAAATAGCCCGCCTATCTAGGTGGGCTTTTCTGTTTCTAAGGCCCTGAAACCATTTGCCGGCGTAGCAATGCGCCCCCGACGTAATCAGCGATTACAGAGGGTACTGCGGTTTTGGCCGTGAGATTTCGGGGCAATCGGCAGCGCATGACGATTGCTGGAAACCAGCCGCCAGTGCTTGCGCGAACGCACACGCAGGCCGGTTTCGCGCATCAAACGAGCGACCCGGTGCCGAGCACACGGATGCCCCATGGCCGCCAGATCGGCCTTGATGCGACGATGGCCATGGATTCCATTCATCTCGTGGTGGATAGTGCGGATCTCCTTGCTCAGACGCCGATTCGCCATCTCTCTCGCCGAAGGTGGCCGCTGCTGCCAGGCATAGAAGCCGCTGCGGGATACCCGCAGCAGCCG
>NZ_MPVZ02000009.1:0-1138 GCF_001999485.2 Rhizobium sp. P44RR-XXIV
CGCTCTCGGCCCTGCCGGCGAAGAAGGAGTTGTTCGAGTATTACCGCGACCATTTCGAGATCTGGCTGGGCAACCTCAAAAACTACAAGAGCAAGACCGATGTTGGTCGCTTCCCCGGCAAAGAAGTGATCGAGCAGGCGCTGCTCAGTTTGCAGCGCCTCTTGAGCAATACCGACAGCGTCGACTTCTTCAAGGCCGTGGTCGACAACAAGGACGACTACCTGGATCTGGAGGAGGATTACCGCGACCTCTATGAGTTCTTCACCAATCAGCTGCATACCTGGCAGCAGCTGCAGCAGGCCCTGCGTCGCTTCGACAAGAACAAGCCTGTCCTGGAAAAGAACGATAAGGCCCGCACGGCCCTCCTTGAGCTGCAAACTATTGAGCAGAACGCCGCCCCCTACAACCAGCTGCACAAGGTGGCTGGCTTGGTGGAAGCGGTAGAGGCGATCAATACTGCGATCCTCACTGAGAAACGCGAACATGCCTTGGCTCGTGTCGACGAGAAGATTGCCCAGCTGCAGGCCGAAATCGCCAAGAGCGGTATCGATACTACGGAGTTGAGCAACCGCCTGCTGCGCCCGCTTCAACTGGTCAAGGCGGATCTGGAGACCGAAACCAGCATCGCCAATATCTACCTGTTGCAAACCCAGACTGCCGACGAGCGCCTGCAGGACGGTGTGTTCGAGCTGGAGCGCGCCATCCAGGCCGAAGCCGAACGCCAGCAAAAACTGCAGCAGGAGCAGGTCAAGGCTGCACAGGCCGCCAATTCGGCCAGCGGCGTCAACGAAGATAGAGCGCCTTCCTTAACACCAACACCTAAACCGGTAGCACCGCCCAAGCCGGTGGTCGAGGTGGCCGCCACCAGCGTATTCAACAAGCTTGGCAACGGCCTGTATCTGGAAAGCCAGGGCGATATCGACCGCTTTATCGACGTCCTCAAGGCGGAGCTGGAAAGCGTCATCCAGCAAGACAAGCGAATTCGTATCCGCTGACTCGGCGCAGTCAGGAGGGGGAGGCCATCTCCTGGCTCGCAGCTCAGCGTCAAGGCCAGCTCAAGAAGAATTAGGGAATGCCTGCATGAACACCAACAACGTCAAACGCTACGCCCCCAAGGCGCGCACCGCCTTTATTGCCG
>NZ_MPVZ02000008.1:0-1128 GCF_001999485.2 Rhizobium sp. P44RR-XXIV
AAAGGAGGCGCAATTCGTACGGATGCCCCCACAGGGTGTCAATATTTAACCAACGAACGAAAAAAGGGGCCCCGAAGGGCCCTGATCCTGCCATCAGAAAAGGGGCCCCGAAGGGCCCTTTCTGATGGCAGGATCAGCGATTACTCGATGATCTTGGCAACCACGCCGGCGCCGACGGTACGGCCGCCTTCGCGGATCGCGAAGCGCAGGCCATCTTCCATGGCGATCGGAGCGATCAGGGTGACAACCATCTTGATGTTGTCGCCCGGCATTACCATCTCTACGCCTTCCGGCAGCTCGCAGTTACCGGTCACGTCGGTGGTACGGAAGTAGAACTGCGGACGGTAGCCCTTGAAGAACGGGGTGTGACGACCACCTTCTTCCTTGGACAGCACGTACACTTCGCACTCGAACTTGGTGTGCGGCTTGATGGTGCCCGGCTTGGCCAGAACCTGGCCACGCTCTACGTCTTCACGCTTGGTGCCACGCAGCAGGATACCAACGTTCTCGCCAGCACGACCTTCGTCGAGCAGCTTGCGGAACATTTCAACGCCGGTGCAGGTGGTCTTGGTGGTCGCCTTGATGCCGACGATTTCCACTTCTTCCTGGACCTTGATGATGCCGCGCTCTACACGACCGGTTACCACGGTACCACGGCCGGAGATCGAGAACACGTCTTCGATCGGCATCAGGAACGGCTGGTCGATGGCACGAACCGGCTCCGGAATGTAGGAGTCCAGGGTCTCTACCAGCTTCTGCACGGCGCTTACGCCGATGCCGTTGTCATCCTTGCCTTCCAGCGCCATCAACGCGGAACCGATGATGATCGGAGTGTCGTCGCCCGGGAAGTCGTAGGTGTTCAGCAGATCGCGAACTTCCATCTCGACCAGTTCCAGCAGCTCGGCGTCGTCGACCATGTCGGCCTTGTTCAGGAACACGACGATGTAGGGAACGCCTACCTGACGGGACAGCAGGATGTGCTCGCGGGTCTGCGGCATGGGGCCGTCGGCAGCCGAGCAAACCAGGATCGCGCCGTCCATCTGGGCAGCACCAGTGATCATGTTCTTCACGTAGTCGGCGTGACCGGGGCAGTCAACGTGAGCGTAGTGACGAACAGCGGAATCGTAT
>NZ_MPVZ02000007.1:0-1124 GCF_001999485.2 Rhizobium sp. P44RR-XXIV
CGATCACCGACTTCGTGATGCTGATGATCAGGCGCAGGTCGGAGGCCGCCGGCTGACGCCGGGCGAGGATGCGCACGCACTCCTCGTCGATGTTGCGCTCCATCTGGTTGATTTGGTCGTCGATCTCGCGGACCTGCTGGGCGAGGCCCGAATCGGCGTCGATCAGCGCGTTGACCCGCGTCGTTGACCTGCTTTTCCACCAGCCCGCCCATGGCCAGGAGGTGGCTGCGCACATCTCCAGCTCGGCGTTGAACTGCTGGGAGATGTGATGGGTGAGACTGTCTTTGTTGATCATGTGGGAAATCCTTCTGGAGCCGCTGCGACGGTGACATCCACGAGCTACGGAGAACGCCGGAGGCGGCGGTGTCGCCGCGCCTCCGGGCGCGCCGCTAGCCGTAGCGCCCGGTGATGTAGTCTTCGGTCTGCTTCTTCGCCGGGTTGGTGAACAGCGTGTCGGTGTCGCCGAACTCGATCAGCTTGCCCATGTACATGAACGCCGTGTAGTCGGAAACCCGCGCGGCCTGCTGCATGTTGTGGGTAACGATGACGATGGTGAACTTCGATTTCAGCTCGTAGATCCGCTCTTCGATCTTCAGCGTGGAGATCGGGTCCAGCGCCGAGCACGGCTCGTCGAGCAGCAGCACTTCCGGTTCCACCGCGATGGTCCGGGCGATCACCAGGCGCTGCTGCTGGCCACCGGACAGGCCGAGGGCGGACTCGTGCAGGCGATCCTTTACCTCGTCCCCACAGCGCGGCCCCCTTCAGCGCCCACTCGACGGCCTCGTCGATCACGCGCTTCTTGTTGATGCCCTGGATACGCAGGCCGTAGACCACGTTCTCGTAGATGCTCTTGGGAAACGGGTTGGGCTTCTGGAACACCATGCCGACGCGACGGCGCAGCTCGGCGACGTCGACGCCCTTGGCGAAGATGTTGTGGCCATCGAGGCGGATCTCGCCTTCGACGCGGCAGCCATCCACCAGGTCGTTCATCCGGTTGAAGCAGCGCAGCAGGGTCGACTTGCCGCAGCCGGACGGGCCGATGAAGGCGGTCACGCGCTGCTTCGGAATGTTCATCCGGACGTCGAACAGGGCCTGCTTGGCGCCGTAGAACAGGTTCAGCCCGG
>NZ_MPVZ02000006.1:0-1115 GCF_001999485.2 Rhizobium sp. P44RR-XXIV
GCCGACAAGCCGGTGCGCATCGGCATCGAGGCGGCCTACCCGCCGTTCTCGCTGAAGACCCCGGACGGCCAGCTGGCAGGCTTCGACGTGGATATCGGCAACGCCCTCTGCGAAGAGATGAAGGTGCAGTGCAAGTGGGTCGAGCAGGAGTTCGACGGCCTGATCCCGGCGCTCAAGGTGCGCAAGATCGATGCGATCCTCTCGTCGATGACCATCACCGACGAGCGCAAGCGTTCGGTGGACTTCACCAACAAGTACTACAACACTCCGGCGCGCTTCGTGATGAAGGAAGGCGCCAGCCTCAACGATCCCAAGGCCGACCTGAAGGGCAAGAAGGCCGGCGTGCTGCGCGGCGCACCGCCGACCGCTACGCCTCCGCCGAACTGACCCCGGCCGCGTCGAGGTGGTGCGCTACAACTCCCAGCAGGAAGCCAACATGGACCTGGTGGCCGGTCGCCTCGACGCGGTGGTCGCCGACTCGGTGAACCTCGAGGACGGCTTCCTCAAGACCGATGCCGGCAAGGGGCTACGCCTTCTCGGTCCGCAACTGACCCGACGCCAAGTACTTCGGCGAAGGCGTCGGCATCGCCGTACGCAAGGGGCGATAGCGAGCTGGCCGGCAAGTTCAACGCTGCCATCGACGCGCTGCGCGCCAACGGCAAGTACAAGCAGATCCAGGACAAGTACTTCAGCTTCGACGTCTACGGTTCGAACTGACGCTATCCGTCAGAGGTGGCACAAACGTCCGCGACGCCTCGCGTGTTGTTGCGCCTACTTTTTATTGAGTGGACGCCACTGCTTTAGCGCTGCATTAGCTGCATAGAGGTACCGTTTTGATGATCACTGGCTACGGTGCGACCATCGTCGATGGCGCCTGGCTGACTCTCCAGCTGGCCCTGCTTTCCATGCTCCTGGCCATCGTCCTCGGCCTGCTGGGCGCAGCCTTCCGCCTGTCGCCGGTGCGCTGGCTGGCCTGGTGCGGCGACCTGTACGCCACGGTAGTGCGCGGCATCCCCCGACCTAGTGCTGATCCTGCTGATCTTCTACGGCGGCCAGGGCCTGCTGAACTGGGTCGCCCCGCAACTCGGCTACGACGACTACATCGACCTGAATCC
>NZ_MPVZ02000005.1:0-1111 GCF_001999485.2 Rhizobium sp. P44RR-XXIV
ACCGTTTTCGGCCATGCGGCCAAAGATGCGGCGATCATCCTCGCGAGCCAGCATCATCAGGGCGAAACCAGCGAGCAGACCGGCACGGTCATCGATATCCAGGCCGAACAGATTGTTTTCCAGAATCAGTTGCGGAATGTCGCGGCTGCGGAAACCGCGCTCGGTGTAAATCTCCTTGAGCACCTTGTAGGCCTCAACCAGGATATGGCCAGAACCACAGGCGGGATCGAGTACCTTGATGCTCAGTGGGTCGATACTATCCGGGGTGATGGCGGCCAGTTGCGCCTGCACTTCCGAGTTCTGCTCGGTCGGCTCGATGTAGTACTGCATCCTAGCCTTGAGCGGTGAGCCCGGGTAGGTCTGCAGCCACTGACGGCCCACGGAGTTCTGTACCAAGTACTGGACGATCCAGTTAGGGGTAAACAGCTGGGTGGCGGCGGGGATGTCCTCGCTCTTGACCACCTTGCCTATGACCTGATCCTTTTTCTCGGAAATGTAGAACTGGTAGAGCCAGCCGATGATCTCCACTTCCTGCCAGTCTTCCTCTGGAATGGCTTCGACCAGCTCGCGGATCAGCGAGTCGGTCTTGGTGAGATTGTCTGGCAGCAATAGTTCGGTAGCATCGTCGACTGCTTCGAAGAGGAAGGGCATGGCCTTGTGCAGGGCATGGCACTGAGCGAGCAACAGTTCGCGGTAGAGCTCCTCGTCCTTGGTACCTTCGAGCTTCAGCTCGGCAACCGTGCTGGCGGTCGAGGCCTTCCAACTCGATATCCAAGCAGTCGTCGAGGATCTGGAACCCACCATTGTGATCAGGGTGGCTGAGTACGCGACGGCCATGGTCGAAATAGCCCTTGAGCTCCATGTAACGGATGGCGCAGAGGCGGTTGAACCAGCTGTAGGCCGCCTGCTCCATGGCTTGGGCAAAGCCCATATGTTCGACCTTCTTCACCAGCGCCGGCGCGTGGACGGATGATGCTGGCCGGGAACGGGCGATCGCCGATTAGGGCCAGATCGCCCTTCTGCTCCAGCGGCTCGATTCCCATGCTGGGGATGCTAGATTCGCGGATACCGAACAGCGCCGCGCGCTTGGTCATGGCGGCAATAAAGGCGG
>NZ_MPVZ02000004.1:0-1042 GCF_001999485.2 Rhizobium sp. P44RR-XXIV
CTTGCGCTTGGACAGCTTGCTCTTGTCCGGGTTGCGCAGCAGCGGCATGTAGCACAGCTGCGGCTGCTCCCAGCCAAAATACTCATAGAGCTTGATCAGCTTGGGCGCTGACGGCAGCCACTCTTCGCCGCGCAGGACGTGGGTGATGCCCATCAGATGGTCGTCGACCACGTTGGCGAGGAAGTAGGTGGGCAGGCCGTCGGCCTTCATCAGCACCTGCATGTCCATGCGATCCCACGGAATCTCCACATCGCCGCGGAGCATGTCCGGCACCACGCAGACGCCCTCGGTCGGCACCTTCATGCGGGTGACATGGGATCGCCGGCGGCGACGCGCGCTGCACCTCATCCTTCGGCAGGTGCATGCAGTGGCCGTCGTAGCGCGGGGTTTCCTTGCGCGCCATCTGCTCGGCGCGAACCGCATCGAGGCGCTCGGGCGTGCAGAAGCAGTGAAGGCATGACCCTTCTCGACCAGTTCGTCCGAATACTTCTTGTAGATGTGTCCGCGCTCGCTCTGCCGGTACGGACCATGGCGGGCCGCCGACGTCCGGGCCCTCGTCCCATTCGATGCCGAGCCAGCGCAGGCGTCGAAAGATCTGCTGCTCGGACTCCCGCGTCGAACGCAGCTGGTCGGTGTCCTCGATGCGCAGGATGAACTGACCGCCATGCTGACGCGCGAAGCACAGTTGAACAGCGCGATGTATGCGGTACCGACGTGCGGGTCGCCCGTCGGCGACGGGGCGATGCGAGTACGAACAGTGGTCATGGAGACTCTCTTGCCAAGCGGAAGTTAAAACGGAAATTCAGGGGCGCGATGTTATCAGGCGGGCCGCCTCCGGCTCCAGTAAACGACCGGTGTCGGCCGGCAGGCGGCTGATCAGGAAATCGAGGAAGGCCTTGACCTTCATCGCCTGGAAACGCCGCGAAGGATAGACCGCGTACAGTTCGCCGACCGGCAGCGGCACGTCCGCCAGCAAACGCACCAGACGCCCGGCTGTGCACGCTCTCCGCGCAGATCAGCGCCGGTAGCGCGGCAATGCCGG
>NZ_MPVZ02000003.1:0-1011 GCF_001999485.2 Rhizobium sp. P44RR-XXIV
TGATGATTTCACGCAGCGGGAAGCCGCAATCGATCAGTATCCGGGTGTCAGAACTGCTCACCAAGGCCGAATTGCCCCGGCTTCCGCTGCCCAGAACCGCGAACCGCATTGCGCATGCTCTCCTGGAGTTTTTCCAGTACGTTTTGCGCGACATCGGCCGGCGCAGAGGTGTTGATGTCCTTGTCGACGGTGACCTGCACGGCGTCGCTGACGGTGGTCAGGCGGACCTGGTAGCGCTGCGCCTTGGCGTCTTCCTCTTCCTTGGTCTTCTCGCCGCCGCCGAACACGGCGATGAAGAACCCCGGCTTGTCTTCGTCGGGCTTCTTCGCCCCTTCGGCGATGTTCACGTAGTACACGCCAAGGCTGCGGTTGAGGTCGTCGACGCGGATGTCGGCGTTATCCAGGGCACGCCCGACGCTGACCCAGGAGCGGTCGAAGTCGGATTGCAAGGTCAGCACCGGGTTGCCGCTGCCGTCCTTGCTCAACTCGAAGGTGCCGGGCGTATCGTAGACCGAGTTGGCTGCCAGCAGGGAGACCGAACCACCCTGCTCGGCGCTGCGGCGCCAATGCTCGCGACCATCTCGTCGAGCAGCGCCGTATCGAGGCTCGGCGCCACCGACTTGCTCGGCCAGCTCGGGCTGCTGGTGTCACCGGCGGCGCGGGTCTGGCTGAGCACGTAGACCTCGCTGGTATTGCTTTGCACGCCGGGCTCGATACGCACCCGAACCCGTGCCTGGCCGTCCGGCTCGACACCGCTCACGCGGCTGCTCAGGCGGCGTGCCAACGGCGCGGAAAGCTGCGACAGCGATTGCCAGTCGGAACTGAACTCGCCGGTCTGCGGGCGCTCGTCGGCGATGCGAAAACCGTTCTCCTCGAAGAACAGCCGGGCCACCGGCCAGACTTCCGCCGGCGGACGCTGGGCCACGACCCAGCGGCTATCACCGCTACGCTGAAGGCTGTAGTCGATGATGTCGCCGGCGTTGGCCAACGGCTGCGGACGCGGAACCTCGT
>NZ_MPVZ02000002.1:0-1009 GCF_001999485.2 Rhizobium sp. P44RR-XXIV
CATCGTCGGTTTCACCGGCCCGACCCTGAGCGTTCCGGCGGGTAGCAAGGTGGAAACCGACCTGACCCTGTATGCCGGCCCGAAACTCCAGAAGCACCTGAAGGAACTCTCCCCGGGCCTGGAACTGACCGTCGACTACGGTTTCCTTTGGTTCATCGCCCAGCCGATCTTCTGGCTGCTGCAACATATCCACAGCCTGATCGGCAACTGGGGCTGGTCGATCATCGCCCTGACCGTCCTGATCAAGCTGGCCTTCTTCCCGTTGTCCGCCGCCAGCTACCGTTCGATGGCGCGCATGCGCGCGGTGTCGCCGAAGATGCAGGCGATCAAGGAACAGCACGGCGACGATCGGCAGAAGATGTCCCAGGCGATGATGGAGCTGTACAAGAAGGAGAAGATCAATCCGCTGGGCGGCTGCCTGCCGATCCTGGTCCAGATGCCGGTCTTCCTCTCCCTCTACTGGGTACTCCTGGAAAGCGTGGAAATGCGCCAGGCGCCGTGGCTCGGCTGGATCACCGACCTGTCGGTGAAGGATCCGTTCTTCATCCTGCCGATCGTCATGGGCGGCACCATGCTGATCCAGCAGATGCTCAACCCGACTCCGCCGGACCCGATGCAGGCCAAGGTGATGAAGCTGATGCCGATCATCTTCACCTTCTTCTTCCTCTGGTTCCCTGCCGGCCTGGTGCTGTACTGGGTAGTCAACAACTGCCTGTCGATCGCGCAGCAGTGGTACATTACCCGCAAGATCGAGGCAGCCGCGAAGACCGCCTGACGCCTATCGCGAAACTGTCCACAACAAGACGCCCCCTCGAGGGGCGTCTTGCTATCCGGAGATATCCACATGCAAGCCGCCACCGAAACCATCGTCGCGATCGCAACCGCCCAGGGCCGCGGCGGCGTGGGCATCGTCCGGGTTTCCGGACCTCTCGCCGGACGGATGGCCGTGGCCGTGAGCGGACGCCAGTTGAAGGCCCGGCATGCGCATTACGGACCGTTCCTCGATGCC
>NZ_MPVZ02000001.1:0-1002 GCF_001999485.2 Rhizobium sp. P44RR-XXIV
GGCTCATTTCTGCTTATGCGCTGCTTTCTGGTTACCGTCACCACCCCAAGTCAACAGTCGGCCTTCAGGGTCTTCTCGGTTTTGAACAACCGAGGCTTGGATCTTCTACCGACAGACATCATCAAAGCGGAAGTCATCGGCAAGCTTCCGGAAGACAAGCGCGAAGCTTTTAACGACCGCTGGGAAGACCTTGAGGTTGCGACCGGGCGCGATGGCTTTAACGAGCTTTTTTGGTCATATTCGAATGATTTATGCCCGCTTTAAGCTCGACCGCATGCTGCTTGAGGAGTTTAAGGATCACGTGCTGAGCCAGGTGACGTCCTCTGAGGCCCTGGTCGATGAAGTGGTTGCACCTTACGCCGAGGCCTATTTGATCGCCAAACAGTGCCAGTACGTTTCGACATCCTCGGCAGAAAAAATTAACGAGCTGTTCACGTGGCTGAACAGAATAGACAACTCAGACTGGTTACCCGTGGCGATTGCCTTCCTAGCCCGACAAGGCAACGATGCCGCGGCTGTGTTGGACTTCATTTCTCGGCTTGAACGCCTAGCAGCCTTCCTGCACCTGACTGCCAAGAATGTAAACCAGCGTATCGAGCGTTATGCCCTGGTCATCGAGGACATTCTGAAAGGGGTTTACGTCGACCGAGTCGAGCTAACGCCAGGTGAGTGCGCTGAGATGTTGCGAGCTCTGGATGGGAACGTCTATGAGATGACCGCCCGGCGTCGCAACTATTTGATCCTGCGCTTGGACTCATTTGTCTCCGCGATGGCGGCGAACTACACACCGAATGTCCTGACAATCGAGCACATCTGCCTCAAACTGTCGATCCTGCTAGCGAGTGGGCAACCACTTGGCCAGACGCCGTTATGCGGATGAAATGGTTGCATCGCTTGGCGAACCTGGTGCCTCTGACGCGTGCCAGAAATTCCAAGGCCTTGAACTATGACTTTGCCAAGAAAAAGTCTGCGTATTTTGCCGGTAGCAGTGGCGTAACGCCG